>NZ_JAJEKD010000029.1:0-869 GCF_021029645.1 Priestia sp. TSO9 | reverse complement strand
TGATAGGTCAGAGGTGGAAGCGTGGCGACATGTGTAGCTGACTGATACTAATCGATCGAGGACTTAACCAAACTTTTAAAAGCGTAAGCTTTACTCAGCAAACTGTTATCTAGTTTTGAGAGAACAAAACTTTTTCAAAAAAGTCTTGCTTTCTTTTGAAAAGCATGTATAATATAATATGTCTGGTGGCGATAGCGAAGAGGTCACACCCGTTCTCATACCGAACACGGAAGTTAAGCTCTTTAGCGCCAATGGTAGTTGGGACTTTGTCCCTGTGAGAGTAGGACGTTGCCAGGCTTATATATCGGAGGATTAGCTCAGCTGGGAGAGCACCTGCCTTACAAGCAGGGGGTCGGCGGTTCGATCCCGTCATCCTCCACCATTTGCCGGTGTAGCTCAACTGGTAGAGCAACTGACTTGTAATCAGTAGGTTGGGGGTTCAAGTCCTCTTGCCGGCACCAGTTTTTCCGAGCCATTAGCTCAGTTGGTAGAGCATCTGACTTTTAATCAGAGGGTCGAAGGTTCGAGTCCTTCATGGCTCACCATTTATATTCACACGCGGGTGTGGCGGAATTGGCAGACGCGCTAGACTTAGGATCTAGTGTCTTACGACGTGGGGGTTCAAGTCCCTTCACCCGCATCTTTCATTAATTTCATATATGTGCGGAAGTAGTTCAGTGGTAGAACACCACCTTGCCAAGGTGGGGGTCGCGAGTTCGAACCTCGTCTTCCGCTCCACATATATAAGTCCTGCCGGGGTGGTGGAATTGGCAGACACACAGGACTTAAAATCCTGCGGTAGGTGACTACCGTGCCGGTTCAAGTCCGGCCCTCGGCACCATTTTAATAAGCGCCCGTAGCTCAATTGG
>NZ_JAJEKD010000028.1:0-1398 GCF_021029645.1 Priestia sp. TSO9 | reverse complement strand
ACAAAAGAGCTGCAGCAAACATTGGCGGCCGAGCATGAGCGCACGCATGCATTGAGTCACGAGGTGGATCGCTATGAGAAAGAGAATAAAGCATTAAAGCATGATTTAAGTGAAACAAAGCAAGAATTAGAGGTTTATGTGGCGGATCAAGATGGCCAAGTAGAAAAAGCCAAGAAACAAATGCGTCAGAAGCTTGTCCGTGACTTTTCAGCTGAACAGAAGGAAAATGTAAAAGATGAGGTTAAGAGGGAACTAGATACCCAATATAAAGCTCATATAGGCTCTCTCAGCGATGATTTAATGATTGAGAAGCAGAAACATGAAAAAACAAAAAAAGAGCTTGTAAAGGAAAAAGAAGTGAATGAGAGCTTAACGAAGATGAATCTTGGTTATATAAAGGATTATGTCCCAAAAGAAGACCTTGATTATGCTAATAGGCAGGTTCGTGAATTAAAAGAAGAGAATAAAACATTGAAAGCTTGGAAGGAAAAAGCGTTAAATTGGATTGATCAGAATGTGGAGAAGATGAAACAGATTTCATTTTTTCAATATGTACGTGGAATTGGAAAACAATCAAAACAAAAGGATCAAGACCTAGAACGCTAAAAAGGAGACATGAAGTTGAGTAAAATGAAAACGACACTCTTACTTATTGCTTTTGCAGTGGTAGCTGGTTATGATATTTATTTATTGTTGAATGCTTATGACTACGGTTTTTCTGGTCTATAAACATAGTTAAAGCCATATAAAAAAAGCTATTTCAATCGTATTGGCATCGGAGTGAAATAGCTTTTCTTATTTTACAATTTACATTCAAGAGTGTTCTGGTTTGTCATGGATATCTTTATATGTGAAGTATATCACAAACTTTTTTAGTTGTGAAGATGAAAAATAAAATTTGTATGACAAGTTTTAAAAACAAAAGAAGCAACCTCATCTTCGTCATAGGAAATCGAGGTTGCTTTTTTGCTACGTTGAAATTTGTAAGAATAGTCTGATATTAATCTTATCATATTTTTCGTATGTAGGCTATTTTTTGAGAGGGTAGGTTTAATAATAAAAAAATCCTAACTCTAATGGGCAAATCAGAGTTAGGATTTTTGCTGATTCTTTAACAGATTAATCCGTTAATAGATAATCATCTCAATATCAATATTAACAAATTTTATTTGATGATTCATTTTAAAAGCGTATGTAATTATTGGTAAATGAAATATGTGTTGGTAGGTGTACATATGTATAAAACGTGCACTTCTTATACATTGTTTTCATTGATTTGATCAATAGAATGCCTATTCTATCAACGATGTATAAAAAGCTGCATACTTTGTAAGAGGTGGCTGTTTTAAATCCCTTGCAGCGCAAGGGATTCTTTTTGTCGTGTGTTCCGGAAAGAGG
>NZ_JAJEKD010000027.1:0-1455 GCF_021029645.1 Priestia sp. TSO9 | reverse complement strand
GGTGATTGTTACACCTGTAAACGATGCACCGACGGTGCCAAACTACACGTTCAGCACGCAAGAAGACAGCCCTGTGGTAGGAGCAGTGGTAGGGACCGATGTGGATGGAAACCCTCTTAGTTACCAGCTACAGGTTGCACCAGTAAATGGAGTAGCCGTGGTGAATGCAGATGGAACGTTTAGCTATCAACCCAACTTGAATTTCAATGGGACCGATCAGTTTACAGTATTGGTGTCTGATGGTCAAGGAGGAACGGCGGTTTCGACCGTTACAATAAACGTAATTCCAGTGAATGACCCTCCAATCACCGCTGATTTAGCATTTACAATTAATGAAGATACACCTCTTACAAATCAAATTCCGGCTTTTGATCCGGATGGGGATCCGTTGACATTTACTCTGCTGAATCCGCCTCCGTCAAATGGAAGTGTTATATTAGGGGCAAATGGAGTATTTACCTATACACCAAATTTAAATTACAACGGAATGGATACTTTTGGTGTGCTGGTATCAGATGGTAAAGGAGGAACTTCCCTTTCTACTGTGACCTTAACAATTGTGCCTGTAAACGATCCGCCAGTAGGAGGAGATAGAGCTGTTACAACGACCATTAACCTTCCTGTTACAAGCAGCATACCTGCTTCAGATCCTGACAACGTTACTCTAACCTATACTCTTCAACAAAATCCAGATAACGGTACAGCCGTCATAAATCAAGATGGTACATTCATTTATACACCTAATAACAATTTCATAGGTAATGATCAATTCACCATATTAATAACAGACCCAGAAGGAGCCACTGCACTATCGACTATTTTTGTAACGGTCCTTGAAACAAACGGAACTACAACTTCACAGGATTTGCAAATCTCTACTGATGAAGACACACCAGTAACAAATCAAGTAATTGCTACTAACGTAAATGGAAATCCACTTGTTTACACTATTGAAAACCCACCCATTAATGGAGTAGTAACAATTGATTCTAATACAGGAATATTTACGTATACACCGAATGCAAACTTTAACGGTTCAGATGCTTTTGTAGTATATATAACTGATAACTTAGGAGGAAATGCTACTGCATCAGTTATCGTTACAGTTATTCCAATAAATGATTCTCCAATTGTTCCAAATTATCAGTTGACGACTAACGAAGACACACCTGTAACTTCTATGGTAATTGCAACTGATATTGATGGTAATCAGCTGGCTTATTCGTTACAAAATGCTCCAGTGAACGGAATAGTAAACGTAGGGTTAGATGGGATGTATACCTATACACCGAATGCAAACTTTAATGGAACTGACCAATTTACCGTACTAGTAAGCGACGGCCAAGGAGGAACGGCCGTTTCAACGATTACAATTACGATTCTGCCAGTAAATGATCCACCAGTAGGTCCGGTGGTGGTAACGTTGGTTACCAATGAAGACACGGCAGTATCGAG
>NZ_JAJEKD010000025.1:0-2854 GCF_021029645.1 Priestia sp. TSO9 | reverse complement strand
CGCTATGGGAAATCTCATCTTGAGGGGGGCTTCATGCTTAGATGCTTTCAGCACTTATCCCGTCCACACATAGCTACCCAGCGATGCCTTTGGCAAGACAACTGGTACACCAGCGGTGTGTCCATCCCGGTCCTCTCGTACTAAGGACAGCTCCTCTCAAATTTCCTACGCCCACGACGGATAGGGACCGAACTGTCTCACGACGTTCTGAACCCAGCTCGCGTACCGCTTTAATGGGCGAACAGCCCAACCCTTGGGACCGACTACAGCCCCAGGATGCGATGAGCCGACATCGAGGTGCCAAACCTCCCCGTCGATGTGGACTCTTGGGGGAGATAAGCCTGTTATCCCCGGGGTAGCTTTTATCCGTTGAGCGATGGCCCTTCCATGCGGAACCACCGGATCACTAAGCCCGACTTTCGTCCCTGCTCGACTTGTAGGTCTCGCAGTCAAGCTCCCTTGTGCCTTTACACTCTACGAATGATTTCCAACCATTCTGAGGGAACCTTTGGGCGCCTCCGTTACATTTTAGGAGGCGACCGCCCCAGTCAAACTGCCCACCTGACACTGTCTCCCGGCCCGATCAGGGCCGCGGGTTAGAATTTCAATACAGCCAGGGTAGTATCCCACCGACGCCTCCACCGAAGCTAGCGCTCCGGCTTCTCAGGCTCCTACCTATCCTGTACAAGCTGTACCAAAATTCAATATCAGGCTACAGTAAAGCTCCACGGGGTCTTTCCGTCCTGTCGCGGGTAACCTGCATCTTCACAGGTACTATAATTTCACCGAGTCTCTCGTTGAGACAGTGCCCAGATCGTTACGCCTTTCGTGCGGGTCGGAACTTACCCGACAAGGAATTTCGCTACCTTAGGACCGTTATAGTTACGGCCGCCGTTTACTGGGGCTTCGATTCAGAGCTTCTCCCAAAGGATAACCCCTCCTCTTAACCTTCCAGCAC
Organism: Priestia sp. TSO9; assembly: GCF_021029645.1. Taxonomy (NCBI): domain Bacteria; kingdom Bacillati; phylum Bacillota; class Bacilli; order Caryophanales; family Bacillaceae; genus Priestia; species Priestia sp. TSO9. Next base: position 1,896 of record NZ_JAJEKD010000025.1, on the reverse strand, counting down.
CGGGCAGGCGTCAGCCCCTATACTTCGCCTTGCGGCTTCGCAGAGACCTGTGTTTTTGCTAAACAGTCGCCTGGGCCTATTCACTGCGGCTCTCTCGGGCTATACACCCTACCAGAGCACCCCTTCTCCCGAAGTTACGGGGTCATTTTGCCGAGTTCCTTAACGAGAGTTCTCTCGATCACCTTAGGATTCTCTCCTCGCCTACCTGTGTCGGTTTGCGGTACGGGCACCTCCCGCCTCGCTAGAGGCTTTTCTTGGCAGTGTGGAATCAGGAACTTCGGTACTATAATTCCCTCGTCATCACAGCTCAGCCTTTATGATGAGCGGATTTGCCTACTCATCAGCCTAACTGCTTGAACGCGCATATCCAGCAGCGCGCTTACCCTATCCTACTGCGTCCCCCCATTACTCAAACGGCGGGGAGGTGGTACAGGAATATCAACCTGTTGGCCATCGCCTACGCTTTTCAGCCTCGGCTTAGGTCCCGACTAACCCTGAGCGGACGAGCCTTCCTCAGGAAACCTTAGGCATTCGGTGGACAAGATTCTCACTTGTCTTTCGCTACTCATACCGGCATTCTCACTTCTAAGCGCTCCACCAGTCCTTACGGTCTGACTTCGCTGCACTTAGAACGCTCTCCTACCACTGACATCAAAGATGTCAATCCACAGCTTCGGTGATACGTTTAGCCCCGGTACATTTTCGGCGCAGAGTCACTCGACCAGTGAGCTATTACGCACTCTTTAAATGGTGGCTGCTTCTAAGCCAACATCCTGGTTGTCTAAGCAACTCCACATCCTTTTCCACTTAACGTATACTTGGGGACCTTAGCTGGTGGTCTGGGCTGTTTCCCTTTTGACTACGGATCTTATCACTCGCAGTCTGACTCCCATGGATAAGTCTTTGGCATTCGGAGTTTGACTGAATTCGGTAACCCGTTGGGGGCCCCTAGTCCAATCAGTGCTCTACCTCCAAGACTCTCACAACATGAGGCTAGCCCTAAAGCTATTTCGGAGAGAACCAGCTATCTCCAGGTTCGATTGGAATTTCTCCGCTACCCACACCTCATCCCCGCACTTTTCAACGTGCGTGGGTTCGGGCCTCCATTCAGTGTTACCTGAACTTCACCCTGGACATGGGTAGATCACCTGGTTTCGGGTCTACAACCACATACTAAACGCCCTATTCAGACTCGCTTTCGCTACGGCTCCGCCTTATCAGCTTAACCTTGCATGGGATCGTAACTCGCCGGTTCATTCTACAAAAGGCACGCCATCACCCGTTAACGGGCTCTGACTACTTGTAGGCACACGGTTTCAGGATCTCTTTCACTCCCCTTCCGGGGTGCTTTTCACCTTTCCCTCACGGTACTGGTTCACTATCGGTCACTAGGTAGTATTTAGCCTTGGGAGATGGTCCTCCCAGCTTCCGACGGAATTTCACGTGTTCCGCCGTACTCAGGATCCACTCAAGAGGGAACGAAGTTTCAACTACAGGGTTGTTACCTTCTTCGACGGACCTTTCCAGGTCGCTTCATTTACTTCGTTCCTTTGTAACTCCGTATAGAGTGTCCTACAACCCCAAGAGGCAAGCCTCTTGGTTTGGGCTAATTCCGTTTCGCTCGCCGCTACTCAGGAAATCGCATTTGCTTTCTCTTCCTCCGGGTACTTAGATGTTTCAGTTCCCCGGGTCTGCCTTCAATATCCTATGTATTCAGATAAAGATACTGTTCCATTACGAACAGTGGGTTTCCCCATTCGGAAATCTCCGGATCAAAGCTCACTTACAGCTCCCCGAAGCATATCGGTGTTAGTCCCGTCCTTCATCGGCTCCTAGTGCCAAGGCATTCACCGTGCGCCCTTTCTAACTTAACCATTAGCGAATAAATGGTACAAC
>NZ_JAJEKD010000024.1:0-5052 GCF_021029645.1 Priestia sp. TSO9 | reverse complement strand
TTTCCTCCATTCTATCTATCTATTACTCAAGTACTATTATATCACTAGGAACATAGTTTCTTGATTTTTAAAAGGAGGACTTTTTAAAAATCAAGTCATAATTATTTCCAAAATTCCCACCACTTCTTTTTCTCTCGAGTGGCTGCAATTTCTAAACGTCTTTCTTCTAACGTTGTTTGAAGATGCTGTGTTAATAAACGATCTCTTTTTTCAAGTGTATCGCTCATCTTACGTTCAAAAGCCAGGAACATTGCTTCACGTTCTTCCTCTATAGCTTCTTGTACAGCTTCATGTACGATTTCCTTCAATTCACGCTTAGATAAACGTATTTCATCATCGTTAACGGGTATCGTGAACACGCTGTTATTATCCTTTGGAAACATTGATACAACGGCTTTTATAGCGTCATTCTTACTCATGTTATTTGATAAGAATTCCTTCAATTTTTTTAACGGCATGATATCTTTTTCAAGGTAAGCACGTCTGTTATGTTCATCCCGATAAAAACAATAGCCCTCATTTTCTAAATCAATTGACCATCTTCTCAAGTTTGATGTTGTTATATCAAGTAATTCTGCAATATCCTTTGCCCAATAAGATTTTTGAGTTTCCTCGTGTTTTCCGTTTTCCATAGCGTTAACCACCTCGTTATAAGGTTCATTCTATGTCGTTAGAAAAATCACCTTCTCTACCTTCGTTTTGGGGTGTGAGGCTGGCTTTTAAAATAGTGTATCTACATTTTGAAAAGAAGATAAAACATAGGACAGTTGCTCTGGCGGTTTGGCAGGTATACTAGTTTAATCAAGCCGATTATTATTAACTTCGTTTTGGGTATGTTCGGCTTGGCAACATATACTTACCTGCCAAAATTCAATAAACAAGGGGGTAAGAGTGGAGATTTTTTGAGTGGGTTATCAAAAAATACTACTCGACCCTTGTTTATTGAATAGCCAATTATTTGGTAAATTTTTAGCCTAAAGGCTAATGTTTTTTATGGCTAAAAAACACCAAAAAACATGTACATAAAATAAGAGAAAAGAAGAAAAAAACCTCTGTAACCCTTGTTATATCAATGTTTTCTTACTTTCTCTATAATCACATACGTTATAGATCATAATCATATACGTTATAGACTATAATCGTATTTGTTATAGACTATAATCGTATTTGTTATAGACTATAATCTAAAATAGATTATAAAAATGAATAAAATTTCTTGAATTCCTTTAATTTTTATAATACAATACAGATTATAAATAATAATACAAAAGAGGTGTAGAAGTGAAGTCTTGGGAAAAAGAACTAATTGGAGATACTCAAAAGAAAAAAATTAGTAAAGAGGTTAAAGAAACAGTTACCAATGATGATGGTGAAAAGCTGTTTCAAAAGCACATCGAAGAATCTTATGTTTCTAAAGAGCCTGATTACGTAAAAGTTTATTTAGATAACATCTTACAAATTAATAACTTACCAAGTGGTATCCAAAAAACATTAAATGTTCTTCTAAAAAGAATGGCTTATGATAACATCGTTGTTTTAAATGCATACATAAAAAAACAAATGGCTGAAGAACTAGGATTTAATACAGTTCAAAGCCTAAACAACAATATCAATAAGCTTGTCAAAGAAGGAATTATGACTAGAAAAGGAACTGGTACTTACGAAATGAATCCTTTCCTTTTTGGAAGAGGATCTTGGGATAATATCAAGAAAATCAGATTCCAAGTAATTTTTGAAGAGGGGAAAATCAGTCAAAGAGCAGATTTTGATTATAAAGATGAAGTCGCTATATCTCATGAAGAAAACTAATTTAAAAAGCAAAAAGGGCACTTCCTCTGCAAAGGAAGCACCCCGGTGCTACGATAAATCATCCAAACCTTATTATAGCACGGGTTGCCCTCAAAAAATAGGAGGGTCTTATCATGGATCAAACTGAAAAGTTGTTAATTGGTATTGAAAATATTCTAAGTGTAGCATCTGATTTAGTTGATGAAGTTGGGCGTCTAAAACGTGTAGAGGAAGAATGTAAAATCCTTAAAGAAAAGCTTTTTCTCAAGCAGTTTACAGAAGCAGAACAAGAGATTTTTGCCCTGGCTATAGACGGTCACAGCACCACAGAAATGCAAAAAATGCTTGTGAGAGAAGAAAGCACTGTTCGAACTCATAGACGAAATATTATGCAAAAATTAAATGTTTCCTCCATGAAAGAAGCTGTTCAACAATTTAAAAACATCCATGATGAATCACCACAAAAACTTATTCGTATTTCTTAATATACAAGATAGCTTTTAAAGCTAAAAAAAGCAGGCTTAAGCCTGCTTTTTCTCTTAACTATTCTCTTTCAAAACCAACAGATTTATCTTTGGTTCTTCTTCTATCTTTGAATACCTCTTTTGCTTGCGTATAGCCTTCTTTTTCAGATTTAGTCATCTTGTTCTCATCATATGGTTTCTCTGAATTAAAAAAGTTGATAGTTCGATTAACTTGATATTTGGCAAACCCTACCATCTTTTGAAAATCTTCAAAGACCTCTGGTGCTCTCTCTTGATAGAGATCTTTTATGTTATCAAACAGTTTTCCCAACCGTTCATATTGATTTTTATACCATGTTGTTTCTTCCTTTGCTCTATCTAATTGTTTCGTTAAAGACTTATTTTGTTCAGTTAAACTAGTAGTACGAGTCTTTTCCCTTTCGTACAGCTCCTTATAAGCCTCATTTTCGCGTTTAAGCGTTTCAGAAGATTTAGCTAAGGTTTTAAGGTTATGGAAGTCTTCAAAGGCTAACTCAACACTTTTAGGCTGTTTTAAACTGAATAGCTTTCCTTTTTCCTTAAAGTCTATCTCATCTATTTTTTTAACAAGTGTAATCTCCTTTTTGACATCTTCCATTTCAGACTTGCGATTGGCAATAGAAAGCTTTAGATTTGTTTCTTTCGCTTCTAATTCTTTCACCGACCGTCTTGCTTTTTCAGCTGCTTGTTCATGATATTGTGTTTGTTCTTTGAAAGTATGTACTGATTGATGACGAATATCCTTTGGCATACCTCTCTCTAATTCATATCCACGCTCATTCATACGCTCGTTGTACTTATCTTGCAAAGAGGACAAATCATCTTTTGTTTTAATAAATTGATGTCTACTAATCGTTAAGACGTTTTCTTTACGTCTACCATCATATATTTCCGTCAGAGGGACAGCCACGATATGTAAATGAGGTGTTTTTTCGTCCATATGAACAGAGGCGTGAATGATTTTATCATGAGACAAACCAATTTCATCTGTAACGAACTCCAACGATTCTTGCGCCCAATCTTGGATTTCGGCCTTAGATTTTCCTTTAAAGAATTTTTCATCACTTGTAAATAAGAATTCGCATGCTACATCGTTTTTTGCACCGTTAACCGCCTGCTCAAATGTTTTACGACGATCACTACGTGTCGTCTTCATTCGTTCGTCGTGTTCACGCCTCATATCAAATGTTATTTCAGAGAATCGCTTCAAGTATGAATCGCATTTTACAAGCTCGATATTCTCGCTTGATTTCTCCTTATCAATATCTAAATTTGTATCAGAAACTCGGTCCGCATTATGCTTCCCAATACCTCTCAAATCACTTGTGGTTTTGATTCCTTGAACTCTAAAAATGGAATAACTCAATCATGGTTCCCTCCTCATTAAAGCCTCCCCCATATTATGGGGGAGAGAGAAAAACATGTCAATGTTAGAACACACTCTAATATTGACACTAACGTATCAATATGGTGTGCCCCTTCGGGGGAGGAACAGCTTCGCTATTCCTTTAAAAACCGCGGACTTTGTCCACACCTACCAAAGGGAATCTCCCTTTGGAATCCATCCTAAAAACTCCCCCAACCCCCTCAAATTTTTGAGGGGACTCCCTCGCCGGTTGGCGTCAAACAAACGAGGTTGTTTGAATGCCAAGAGGGTTCGGGTGTAGTGAGTATGTCAACTCCTTAATGCTCCCTACGGTGCGCTTACCGTTGACATACCTCATAAATAGTTCTCTCCTTCTAAAAAGAACTTTTAACATAACTAAAAAAGGAACTTTCTTTAACAGAAAGTTCCTTTCTCTATTGGTTGAGCCATCACAGCTCTATACTACGGTTCGGGTCATCATAACCCTAATCTCTGACGGTTGAGCCATCACAGCTCTTTCGCGATTAGCATGTGCTAACGCTACTTATTCTACCCTCACTATATCAGAAATAATAGGAAAGTCAAGGAAAATCGATTAATTAGAAGGAATTAAAACGATGCTACTTAACTTTTCGTTTATTTTGTTAGTGATGTCCGATGGCGTCAAATAATCATCAATTAAGAAATTCCCCTTAATAGCTAATGCATTTTTGTAGAAATAGTTCACTTCTTTTTTCTTAGCATCAGTATCTCCGCGCCCTTTATCTATATCGTAAGTAAGATCGATCATTTTCTTTATACAATAGTTCAAAAAAGCTGTCTTGTGGTAATCACCTACTGCATCTTCATCATTCAAATCAGAAATGCTGATATTCGTAAGCTTATGTACCAAGTCAGAAAACGTAAATGGAGAAAGCTGACAATCAATAATATTAGGACTTCCATCTGCTTTTGTACCATCTTTTACTTGTTGGATACGACCTGCAACTACTGTACGTACTTGATCCAGAACTACATAGGAATTAACAGCTCTTCCTTTTTTATCTTCACGTAAACGTTTTGGTAGTTCGGGTATTGAACCGATATCTATTTTGTTTTGTCCTAGACCTGAAGACTTAGAAGTCATTGAAACAATAGTAACAGATCTCTTATCAGCGCACTTTCTTAAAACAACGCACAAATGATTACCACCAAACTCGTATTGCTGAACAGGTGTTAAATCAGCAAAGTAAATATGACCCACTTCTATATCTGAATATTTCAAATATTTTCCTCCATTCTATCTATCTATTACTCAAGTACTATTATATCACTAGGAACATAGTTTCTTGATTTTTAAAAGGAGGACTTTTTAAAAATCAAGTCATAATTATTTCCAAAATTCCCACCACTTCT
>NZ_JAJEKD010000023.1:0-5187 GCF_021029645.1 Priestia sp. TSO9 | reverse complement strand
AGCGTAGGAACGAGCCTAAACAGGTGAAGTTCCGTGTCACTGAGGAGGAATTCGAACGGCTATCGCTGATGGCGGATAACGTAGGAATGACGGTGCCTGCCTTTGTGAAAGCAAAGGCACAGGGTACACGCGTACGGCAGCCGAAGATCAATCGTGAGGGTGCTCTGGCCATTGCGAAGGAATTGCGCGCCGTGGGTACCAATGTGAACCAAATTGCTAGATGGTGCAATGCAAGAGACATTGAACAATTGAGTGAACAGGAGCTTGAGAGATTGGTATATAATCTCGACGAAATTAAAAAAGGATTGGCTGCAGCATGGCAACAATTAAGCTGAGTACGACGAAAAACGCGAATGCGTTACTGAAGTACGCTGAGAAGCGCGCTGAGGTGTCAAATTCGCTTGATTGCGACGTTGACTATGTAAGAAACCAATTTAAGGCTACAAGGGAAATATGGGGCAAGAACGGCGGCATACAAGCTCATCATGTCATTCAATCGTTTAAGCCAGATGAAGTAGATCCTGAGAAAGCTAATAAAATTGGGCTACAACTGGCTGAGAAATTAGCACAAGGTCATGAGGTGGCCGTCTATACGCATACAGACAAAGATCACATTCATAATCACATCGTCATTAATGCCGTGAACTATGAGGATGGTCGTAAGTTTCATGCTCATGGCCAAGACGCCATTGACCGGTTTCGTGACGTAAGCGATGAGTTATGTAAAGAACATGGGTTGTCCATTGTAGAAGAGCGCTCGGCCGATGTTCGCTACACATTAGCTGAACAGTCATTGCTTCAAAAAGGTAAGTCGAGTTGGAAAGATGAAATTAGAACGGCCATTGACTCTTCAAAAGAACAAGCAACTAGTTTTGAAGACTTTCAGGAACGTTTAAAAGACCAAGGTGTCCAAGCAACGCTACGAGGTAAAAACATCACGTATGAGCATCTAGAATCGAATAAAAAGGTACGTGGCACGAAATTAGGGTTGGCGTACGAAAAGGAGACGATTTTACATGGCTTTGAAAGACAAGTTGAAATTAAAAGAGAAGGAATTTATTCAGGAAAACCAAATGGAGAACGAGGAAATATCCAAACAGGATCTGAACAGGACTTACGAAGAAATGATCTTGCGTCTGAGAGCAACAGAGGGCTATCTCTCGACTTTCCTGAAAGAAAACATGAACAAAGAGATGATGATCGAACAAGAGCTCAAGGAGATCAAACAGACGAGCCAAGACGTACAGAAAGAAATGGAATTGACTTCGATGACATTGCTGAGCAAATTAGAAAACGACATCGAAACACACAAGCTGCATACAAACAAAACTTTGGCCGAGATGAAGACGGCCATCAGAGTCCTACACACCGACATGAAACAGAATCAGGAGTTTCTGAGCAAAGAGTTTCAAGCAAACAATCAAGCGATCAAGGACGAGCTAGAGAAGATCAACAACAACCTGGGGAGCAAGTTCGACAGCTTGAGCGCGACAGCGAAGGCGGAACTCAGCGAGGTCGAAAAAAACAGCAAGACTATGATTTCGAACGCTAAGTTAGGCGTAGTATTTAATGGTTGGTTAGATTGGGTGAAGTATGGGGCTGGTGCAGCAGTATTTATGGTACCAATGTTCTTTTTGTTTAAATGGTTCTTTGGGTTATTTGGTATTAATCTAGGTTAAGGTATAGCGAAATATTAGTTTAAAAGTAGAAAATCAAAAGAAATGGTAGAAATTTTGGTAATTTTACCTGTACAATAAAAATAAGAAAAGCCCTCAAGTTTTGGCCGACTCAGAGGACTTTTCAAAGAAAATAAAGAAGGGATTAACCTTCAAAAACACATTATTATAATTCTATTCTAACACAGTAAGGTTAATTCCTTCCACACTAAATGGAGGAGTTACGGTGAAAAAAGCATTAGAAGAAGCAGAAAAGAAAGCAAGAATTAGAGATTTTAAAGTAGAAGAGTTAATTAATCAAGCTCAGGTTGGTTTGTCTACAGAACAACAAAGAATGTTAATGGAAGTCTTGCATAATGCTACTGGAGAAAACTATTTCATCGGTAAACGAAGGAAAAAAACTGATGGGGTGAAGTTTGTGCAATTAATTATGGATAATGTGAGCTATTTGAACGATATAGGATATTTAAAATCTGCTCAAGAGGCTTTTCTTTTTAAATTAAGCCCGTATGTTGAATTTAAATCAAACGTCCTTATAGAAAAGGTAAAGCAAGTAGATCTAGATAGTGATGATTTAGAAATAGCAACTAATGCTTTGACACCTACATATCTAGCGAAAGAATTTGGTGTAACCAGAAAACACATATCGACTATAATGAACAGTCTTTTAGAAAAAGGAATATTAGGAGTAGCTGAAGCAGGAATGACTACAGAAGATGGACGAATTTGTACAAGTCGTACTTGGTTTGTAAACCCGAATATTATGTGTTGCTCTCCTAAAGATGGTATAGATAGAGCAACTCAACATGTTTTTAAAAAGTCTTTAAAGAACTTCGTTGTAGAAGGTTCATCTAAGAAACACAATTTACCTGTTTATTTATTTTAAACCTCAATCTTTTTTGAGGTTTTTTTATTTGAAATCTATTTGTATAGTGTAACCATATGGTTACACAGGTGTAACCATATGGTTACACTATAGGTGCTTCAAACCCTTGGTAACTCTAACTTTTAGTATATGTCCCTTCTCACTCTATTTAAATAGCAATTCACTCATAGAATTGCAAGGGTCTTTTTATACTTTTTTCGTTTAAAATTTTATAGTTAAATCGCAAGATTTTCTTGTCTAATAAAAAGCGGCCACTATAAGATATGATACTATTATTTTTTTATTAATAAGCCTAAAGGCTATTGAACCGCCTAAAGGCGGCCTTTAGTTTTTAAGTAGAATTTTTAGCGTGGTTGTTCATTGTTTAAATGTGTTCAGATCATTGTTTAGATTATTATTTTTTAAAAAGATCTGAACAATGATCTGAACAGAAAAAGAGGTTAAAGTAGATGTAGCATGGAATTGTCTAAGTGTTTGAATGGTGTTTAGTTTAGATGTTTAGTTGAATTTGAAAGCGGTGATCTGAACAGTGAAGACTTCTAAACAGTGGTTATCAGCTGAAGAGATGGCCAAACAAGTGAAAGTGTCGGCCATGACTATAAAGCGCAATTGCCAAACATATAAGGATTTTATAAATGTTAAGCAAGGTGAAAAAAACAAGTACTTAATTGATTCATCTTCGTTACCTGTTTTTCTTTTTATAGCTAAGATGAGAAATAAACGAAGTCTCCAATCTGCTCAAATACTCGAACTTTTAGTTGAAGAAGGATTCCCTAAGATTTATGATACAGAGAATATAAACTCTTCTAAACAACAACCTGAACAATCCTTAGAGAATCAAGGATTTGTTCCTGTTCAGGAGATAGAATCAATGGTGGCTAAAAGAGTCCAAGAAGAATTAAAAAAGCATGAGCATTTCTTAAGTGAATGGACACTTAAACAAGAAGAACAACAGAGGAAATTTCAAGAAGGATTACTTAAAAGGTTAGATGATCGTGATCAAAAGCTAATGAGCTCTATTAGAGAATTACAAGAGTCTAAATTAGAGATAGCAGCATCTATTGAAGAACCTAAAAAATCTCCTAATAAAAAGTGGTGGGAATTTTGGAAATAAAAAAGAGCAACCTCATCTTTGTCATAGGAGATGGAGGTTGCTTTTTTGCTACGTTGAAATTTGTAAAAATAGTCTGAGCTGTAGTGTAGCATATTATGGTATCAAATGCTATTTTTTGGGTTTGAAGCATATGAATAAAAGGTGCACTTTTTATTCATTCACGTTTCTTTCTGCTGTCCAAAGAACGTTGATTTATCAAGGATGTATAAAAAGCTGCATAACTCATAAATGAGACCTCTTTCGAACCCTTACTCCCATAAGGGTTCTTTTTGGTGATGGGTTCCGGAAAGAGACATTATGTTAACTAAAAATGTATAGCGTATACAGCTTAAAACAGAAAAAACCACCTTCTCTCCAAGGTGGTTTTTTCTTATTACACGACTTTATCCAATGACACCTATTGGCATCTTGAGTAGTTTGCTCTTAGAGATTTGATTTATACAATTTTTGTTATTTTTGAAGGGTAACCACTTGACATTTTTATAGGATGTTTTAAATACAATCATTGGTAGAGGTGATAAAAAGTGACAAGAGTAAAATATAGGAGTAGTGACATTGATTTAATTGCAAGGATGATGCATGCAGAGGCTGTAGGTGAAGGGAAACTAGGCATGCTTATGGTTGGGAATGTCATTGTAAATAGAACAGCAGTTGACTGTTTGGATTTTAAGGATTTAAGAACCATACGGGATGTAATTTTTCATGTTCAAGGTGGAAATTACTCTTTTGAAGCAGTACAAAAAGGTAGTTTATTTTATAGGCCAGCAAGGGATGTAGAAAGAAGATTAGCACGACAAGTAGTAAACTATTGGAGACAACAACCTTCTAAGTATGCTCTTTGGTATTTTAATCCTCCTGCTGCTTGTCCACCTACATGGTACGGTCAACCATTTTCAGGACAATTTAAACAACACTGTTATTATGAACCAGAGGCTGGTACATGCGAAAGTGTTTATAGATAGTAAAGAAAGCTTGGATCAGTTATTAACTGTTCTTCATATTAAATTATGTAATAAATAGAATAGGAAGACTCATTCAATGAAGGCTAGTCCTTATACAAGGTACGAGTCGTATTTTTTAAAAAAACCACTTAAAAAATCTCCACTCTTTTCCCCTTGTATAAAGACTTTCGGCAGGTTTAAATTTATCGCCAAGCCGACATACCCAAAACGAAGGATATAGGAGATCGGCTTGTTTAGGAAAGTATACCTGCCGAACCGCCAGATCGGCCGCCCTAAAGTGTTCATCTTATTCCAAGATGAACAACACTTTAAAAACATAAGAAGCCAGCCTCTACCCCAAAACAAAGGGGGAGATAAGCTGCATTGTCAATGGTAAGCGGACCGTAGGGAGCATTAAGGAATTGACAATGTCTCTGCACCCGAACCCTCTTGGCACTCAAACAACCACGTTTGTTTGACGCCAACCGGCGAGGGAGCCCCCTCAAAGTTTTGAGGGGGTTGGGGGTGTTTGTAGAAGCCATTCCAAAGGAGCTTTCCTTTGGCAGGTGT
>NZ_JAJEKD010000022.1:0-6371 GCF_021029645.1 Priestia sp. TSO9 | reverse complement strand
TTGATTTGATCAATAGAATGCCTATTCTATCAACGATGTATAAAAAGCTGCATACTTTGTAAGAGGTGGCTGTTTTAAATCCCTTGCAGCGCAAGGGATTCTTTTTGTCGTGTGTTCCGGAAAGAGGCTTTATGTAAACTAGCGATGCATAGAGTATACATAAACTAATTGAAGAATATTGAAGGATATAGGAAAATTATATAAAGGATTTTTGGTTTCTTAATACTGTTTAAAAGGAGCTATTTGAATGGATAGTTTATTAGAATTAAAAGATGAACTAATAAAAGGACAAAAACTAGCAATGCAAGGATCTTATCAAAGAAGAGCTCCTTCTAAAAAAGCAATTCCCCATCTTTTATCAGCAAGAAAAGGACTCAAAGAATATGTTGAAAAACATGCAACAGATGCGTTTGCTTGGCAGTTGTTGTCTCAAGCCGAAGAATATCTACTGAATTATAACGCAGCTTTATCAGCACTTCAAAATGCAGTCACTCTTAACAAAAAAGACAGAAAGTTAGTAAAGAAGTTAGTGCTACTAAAAGAGCAAGCAAATAAGTCGCACGAACTTGATTTATCACCTGAGGAGCTGGATTCATTGGAAGCATTTCTGGACGAAAAAGTAGACATACAGGGGTGTGACCATACACTTATCTACACTAAAGAATGGCTAGATACCCATATCCCCGTGAGCAAAAAATCCAAGGTTGTAAAGGCGCTGCAAAACCAAGGTGGCTTTTGCGACTGTGAAGTTCTTATGAATGTAATCGATTAGATTGAAATGCTACCGATAATGTTGATTATGTTAACTAGAATTTAATGTTTTTCGATAGTATTTAAAATTTCATATAAGGCTTGAGAAGCAGTATTTACATCATGATAAGGTGAAATCTTTCCATCAATAAGGGTAGTTACTTGAAAACACTGAGATTCTTTAGAATAGATTAATTCAATCAACCCAGGTATGGTATGTATGATTTTGCTATTTTCATATTCGATTAAGACGCTAAGCATTTTTTTAATTTGATCTATGCTCATAAATGATTTGACTCCTGCCTATTATGAGGCAACTTTAGGTACAAAGAGACCAAATAATTTATTTTATTTTTTCTCCTCACATTACCATAGGAATACTAAAAAGAACATTTTTAACTAGCTGCCTAAAAGCGCTTTTATAATAACTACAGAAAATTGAAAAACCAGCCTTTAAATACTTAAAGGCTGGTTTTTCAAACGACTTTATCCAATGATACCTTATGGTATCTTCTATATTTTGCTCAAGATAGTCATTTTTATGCGTCTATGTTAAAATCGGCTTTGGATATAGTAAACATAGTACCAATTTCAACTTAGGGCACTTTCTTATTAGAGAAAGTGCCTATTTTTAGTTTTAAGTAAAATAACAGCAGGGAATATTACTTTGCATTTGAATACTAGTACTATACTTTTAAAACAAAAATGGGGGCTAGTAGGATGCTGGTAAAAAAGATGTTAAATGGAATTGTGATGAAAGAAATAACTATTAAGGAATTAGCTGATCAGTATGATGTAAGCACTCGTACGATTCAACTAAAGATTAAGAAATTAGGTTATGAATGGGACAGTAAGGAAGGTATTTATCGATACATTGGAGAAGAAGCAGAACCTTTAAATATTGATTTTAGTACACTCATCTCTAAAAACAGTAAAATGCCAGCAGAACAAAAGCAAACTAACAGTGAAGTAGCAGCTAGTATTAGCTATTTAAATGAAAGTAAAAGCACTAGCACTAGCTCTTCAAAAGCTAGCACAGTAGATGCAATTGATTTGTTATTGCAGCATCCAAAAGAACGCTCAAAACGAGTGTATCGAGGGTTTTATTTTGACGATGATGTGTTAAGTATCATTGATCGAGTTCCTAAGAGTTATAAATCTGAATTGGTGAATGAAGCTTTGAGAAAAGTGTTTAAAGAAAAAGGATTATTAGACTAAAAAACTCACCTACATTTTAGGTGAGTTTTCTTGCTTATTTTACAAATAGGGTTTGCAAAAATGTAGGATTTGGTAGAAAATTAGACATAAGAAAAAGCCCTCAAGTTTTCGACGACTCCGAGGACTTTCTCTAAAAAATATTAAGAAGGAATTAACCTTTTAAGGAGAGATTAACCTTCAACTACATAACTTTATAAAAGTATTCTACCACAATAAGGTTAGTTCCTTCCATAAAAAAATGGAGGAATTAAAATGAAAAAAGCTTTAGATGAAGCCGAAAAAAAAGCCAGAGTAAGAGATTCTAAGCTGGAAGAGTTAATAAGCCAAGCAGAAGTTGGTCTTTCAGCAGATCAACAAAAAACATTATTAGAAATCTTACATAAGACTACTGGAGATAATTATTTCATCGGTAAGCGAAAGAAAAAAACTGATGGGGTGAGATTTGTGCAAATACTCATGGAAAATTATAATTATTTAAGCCAAATAAAGTATTTATCCAATGCACAAAAAGCATTTTTACTAGATTTAGTTCCCTATGTTGAATTTAAAACAAACATTCTTATAGAACGCCCTGAAGAAGACTTAGAAGAGGTAAGCGAGAATTCGGCTTCACCTAGCTATTTAGCAAAAAAGCTTGAACGTGACCGTTCAACAGTATCCCTTATGATGAATGATCTTATGAAAAAGGGCATCTTAGCTGTTGCTGAGAGTGGTATGACTACAGAAGATGGTAGAGTATGTACTAGCAGGACTTGGTTTGTAAATCCTAATATTATGTGTTGTTCAGCAAGAGATGATGTAGATAAGGCAACACAAAGAATATTTAAACGCTCCCTAAAAAATTTCAAGGTTGAAGGAAGCTCTAAGAAACATCAATTACCTATATATTTATTTTAAGAAGCAAGGGGAAATTTACCCCTTGCTTTTTTTGTTTGTGTCTTTTTTTGCATTTTTTAGGTGTTGGTTTTTCCCAACACAGGTGTTGGTTTTTCCCAACACCCCTGCCTCTATAAACGTTGATATAACAACATTCTTCTACTTGCCCCTTCTCACTCTATTTAAATAGCAATTCGCTGATAGAATTGCAAGGGTCTTTTTATACTTTTTTCGTTAGAAAAAAACATATTAAAATGTCTTGAACTTAATACATATGAAAAATCATTATGGCTATTTTCCATACAAGGTTCGAGTAGTATTTTTTAAGGAAATCACTTAAAAAATCTCCACTCTTTTCTCCTTGTATTTCAAATTTCGGCAGGGCTGGTTATATCGCCAAGCCGAACATACCCAAAACGAAGTTAAAGATGCTCGGCTTACGACGGCCATTATACCTGCCGAACCGCCAGAGCAACTGTCCTCAGTTTTATTTCTTTTTCAAAATGTAGAGACACAAATTTGAAAGCCAGCCTCACACCCCAAAACGAACGGTAAAAAACGGGTATGAACGATTACCATGCATTATATAAAAATTGGTTGCATGGGGGGCATGCACTTGTTTTTATTATAAATAAAACCTCAAGAAACATATTAGCGTAAAAACCTTGATATAACGGGATTTATCATATAAGAACGCCCCCCGTGCATGGTTAAAATGATGTGCATGGGGGGCGTTCTTTGTTATTGTTTAAAGGATATTTGAGATACAAAGTATAACTATTTATATAATTATAATTGCACGGGAGGGAACGATATGTCAGAAGCGAAACTTGGCCAAGAGCCGGCGTATTGGACTGGTGAGGTAGCAAAGAAGCTAGAGATATCTGATAGCACTTTGAGAAAGTGGTGTATTCAATTGGAGGCCGCGGGTTATAAGTTCATTAAGGGAGAGAATGATAGCCGTGCATTTACCGATCATGACTTAAAGGCTCTACAATTATTTAAACAACTTGTAAAAGTCCAACGGAAAACCAAAGAAACTGCGTGTTTAGAAGTAGTAGAGCGTTATGGCACTCGTACAGGAACGCCTCCCATGCAACCAGCACAAATGGCCGTTCAAGCCTATGAATTCAAAGATAAAATCGATGATATGGCTCAAAGCCTTGAGGAGATAAAAAAACAATTAAATGAACAAATGGAGTTTAATAAAAAGCTTGTGGAACGTATGGATCAGCAAAGTATGAGTCATATACGTGAAATCCAAGAGACGAGAAAACAACTTGCTGCTGCTGAGGAAAAAAAGAAGTGGTGGGAGTTTTGGAAGCTTTAATTTAAGTTTTATAAACAATATAAGTTCCCACATTATTGACGACCTTAATAATGTATCAGTAACAACGTATAGTATGTTTTTCATCATATTTAAGAGAAGATTTATTGAAAAATGGCACCTTAAAGGTGTCTATTTCTTTGTACCATGGCATGTTCTATATGATAATTACCTCTTATGTTTGTTATAGAGGTAATTGGCAGCTTCATTTAAAAACAAAAACGAATAGCATGTAATTTTTAAGATACTTTTCTATAGATAACATTGATTACGTTAGTAATCAGTTAACTATAAAAACCTTCTCTCTTTTTCTCCTGTTTTTTCATTGGTTTATTTTTAGAATGCGATGATGGGGGCATTGGAAATAATGTCGGGAATTTACGAATAGATATATAGCATACATAGAGATAAGACCGCCTTATAAACTGATACATAATGGGCGGTCTTTGTTGTGACTATATATAATTTATGACACATATATTCAATTAGAAATTTGGTATGTCAAGGTTCATCTAAAGGACTTTCTCTGTTTCAGTTTGGAATAAAAACCTAAGATATTTAGCAATATAAGTTTAAAGAGAAATGAGAAAGGAGATAAATTTTCATGAATAGTAACGATAATACTAATAAAGGCAATTTGAATTTATTGGGAGCAGTAGCATTAGGATTGACCACGGTTTACACTGCAATATTAGCAACACAATTAATGTCTACAAAACATAAAGTTGATTATTTATATTATAAAGAACATTTTCAAAAAGAAGATAAGAGCAGTAATTAATTTTTTGAAGCATATAAACTACTAAGGATAATTTCTTTCAAAAGTATTCAAAACCTCCGTATAAAGTGGTCTGTCAACGGTAAATCGCAAGACCGTCAGGTCGAGAATTTAAGGAGTTGATAGATTCACCAAACCCAAACCCTCCTGGCACTCAAACAACCCCGTTTGTTTGACGCCAACCGGCGAGGGAGCCCCCTCAAAGGTTGAGGGGGTTGGGGGTGTTTGTAAAAGCCATTCCAAAGGGGCTTCCCTTTGGCAGGTGGTGGACGGCGTCCACGGTCCTCATGAAAAAGGGCATCCGTTGGGGATGTCTTTTTTCATTTTGGCGGAGCCAAACACAGGGAGGAACGCCGACCGCCACCTCGTAGAGCGCGCTCCCAATTTGATCGAAGATGAAAAATTGGTGTAGTGCGTTACACCAAATCTAAAGTTGTGGTATGCTAGACCCAAGTACAGTGGTTGAAATGGGGGATTGAGGGATGGCCAAATATGGGATTATCCGCATGCAAAAGTTCCACAAAGACGCAATATTGGGGATCCAGAAACACAACCAACGAGAAGGTGAGAACAGTAAAAATAAAGATATCGATTCAACCAAAACGATGCTCAACTATGATTTGGTGAATGAAGACAAAATAAAGTACCATGAAGAAATTAAGAAGATGACGGCCACCCGTGTGAAACGAAAAATTCGGAATGATGCTGTTCTCGTGGCAGAATTCTTTGTGTCGGCCAGTCCGGAGTATATGCATGCGATGTCGCCAGACGAGCAGCGCAAATATTTTGAAGCATCATTGGACCATATAGCTGGTAAGTATGGCCAGCAGAACATTTTATATGCGGTGGTACATAACGATGAAGCGACGCCACACATGCACGTGGGGTTTGTGCCTATCACGGATGATCGACGCTTGGCGGCGAAAGAGTACTTCCATGGGAAAACCAAGATTCGTAGAATCCAGGATGACTTTCATAACTACATGAACAAACGTGGTTATGACATTGAGCGTGGCGAGCCGAGCGAACTGCAGCATAAAAGTGTTCATGAGTTTAAAAAACAAGAACGCGAAAAAGAGCTAAAGCATCTGCAACAACTAGTGGCTCACAAGGAAAAAGAGCTTCAACAGATGGACAATTTAGTGGAGTTAAAAGCAGCACCACCTGTTGAAATACGTAGCGAGAGACGGATTGAAGAGTTATGTAGCCAACCTCTTGAAGTAGAGGCGGCCAAGAGTGTCATGGGTTCCAAAGTGAAAGTGGAAGAAGCAGATTTTCATGAACTTATGAGTCTCACAAAAGAGCTGCAGCAAACATTGGCGGCCGAGCATGAGCGCACGCATGCATTGAGTCACGAGGTGGATCGCTATGAGAAAGAGAATAAAGCATTAAAGCATGATTTAAGTGAAACAAAGCAAGAAT
>NZ_JAJEKD010000021.1:0-6750 GCF_021029645.1 Priestia sp. TSO9 | reverse complement strand
GAAGAGCATAAGGGGTTTTTGCTATCACATACTGTGCTAGGCTAGGCAGAGCCTAGCTTAACCGTGATACCACGATTTTTTCCAGTGGGTACACTGAAAACGTTTGCAACGTCCCCTCAATCTCCTAAAAATGTTCCATTTTTTCAACTATTTAGGTTATTAAGTCCCCTCGTGTGCACCTGCTGTCGATATGCTTTTTTCATTTTTCATGAAATGTTTACGAGTTTTTGTGGTGATTCTTGGTGGATTTCTTGTTGCGGTTCTTGATGAAGGTTTTGAAATTTTTGTACTGCTTCTTTAATATTTTTAACGCCTAATTTTTTGCAGATGTCTTTGCGTTGTTGTGAAATTGTGCTCCGTTCTTTGAACAACCATTCTGCCATTTTTGAAGACGAAAGTCCATCAAGTGCGAGTTCAAAAACTTCTTTTTCTGAGCGAGTAAATTGACTCATAAACAATTTTTCTTTTAGTGTTTTACATTCCTCTTCGACTTGTTTCAAACGTGCTATCTCGTCAAAAAGTTCACTAGCCATGCCTAAAACATTTTCGATCCCCATTAACAATTTTTCAGCTTTTTCCATTTGAATCAGCTCCCATATGTTAAAATGAATGGAATAAACAATTCATTTAATGACACGTTAAACGTGCCGAGTTGTTAACATAAATATATCATCTTACATAATAAAAGGTCAATAAAATATTGAATTCTTTTGAGAAGGAGGTCAATTTTGGAGAACGTAAAATTGCAATGTCATCTAAAAAAATATTTAGAAGAGCAAGACATTTCTGTAAGGAAATTATCTGAAGAAATCAATGAAAGACGTGATACAATAAACGATTTGGCGAACAACCGTGATATGAATAACAGACGAATACCAGCCAGTTTACTAGCTAAATTGATGATGTATTTTGATGTAACGTTGGACGATTTGTTTACGCTAATTGAAAATAACGATAAAGAAAGCTGAGCACTAATGTACTCAGCTTTCTAATCAATAAAAATTGCTATTTATATGTTTATATATTTCTTTCTAGTTAACATAAAACGAATTATCGGAAATAAAAAAGGCTATAGAAAAATCTATAGCCTTTTTACTCATTTGGTACATATTCTAAGATATCACCTGGTTGGCAATCTAAAACATCACAAATTGCTTCTAGTGTAGTAAAACGTATTGCCTTAGCTTTTTCAGTTTTCAAGATGGAAAGATTACTTTTTGTAATACCAACTCGATCTGCTAATTCATTCAGGGATATTTTTCTTTTAGCCATCATGACATCTAAGTTTACCCTAATCATAATTGACCTCCTAGATAGTCAATTCGTTTTCTTGCGCAATCTCAACTGCCTTTTTGAAAAACACACCTAAAAATAGAATAAATATAGCAGCAACTAAAAGGATCCCATTTACTGAGTAAGATATTTTAAAAGATCCATCGGCAATATGTACGAAAGGGGTTATTTTAGTAGCAATATAAACTTTTGGAAAACCACTAGCAAATGATTGAATCAATAAGATAATTCCTATACAGAAGATAGATTTTGTATTGCTACTAACAAATAGATCTCCCTTGGATGTATTTTTGAATAAAACTCTAAAATTCCAAAGGATAATTGCTACAAAAATCATAACAACGACTGCACAAACCATAAGAAACTGTAAAATCTGCACATCAGGAACATAATTATTTAAATTAATCCCAAGAACACCGTCAGAGATAGAATAATGAAAATTAGGGCTTTCTTTAGCCTCTTTAAGGATAGAAGAATCAATTAAAAGACCAGTTGTACATATCAAGGCGATACCTGTCACCACAAGATGAGCCCAAAACAAAAAATTCATGATATTAAATATTATACGATAACCATTTCTACTACTCACAAACAAACCTCCTAATTTATGTATAGGAATAACTTACCACTGAAATTAAATATAATCAATAAAAAATTATCGATAAACAATAAAAAATAATTAAAAATAGATAAATTAAGATGTTTTTTATAAATAAGAAATGTATACGACACACATCAATAGTTAACATAATCACAGTTATCCGTATAAATAAAAAGAAAACCTCTTTGACTGCAGGTTTTCTTTTACTGCTTATATTATTAATCTCAAATAAACATAAGCAGTGTTTCTATATTTCACTCTGTTTTTTATTTCTGAATAGATACGCCATCCCATACGTAACGATGAAAATAACTATAAAAACACCAATATTCTCAATCCAATTTTGTAAGCCTGAAGGAATTAAGCTTTCTTTTAAGATAACCTTTCTCCATATCACAAAGAGCGCAATACCAAGTAAAGCAGCAACCTCCTCTGCTCTATTTTTCTTCTTTTCATCTTCCTCTAATAAGTCATCTTTAGTTATTCTCATTGTAATTTGTCTAGCTCCAACGTAGATTATGTAAATGATTAAAACGAACAGACTCATCCCCCATTCACTTAACGGATGGCTTAATACCAGACCTCTAATAATCACATCTAGTGCTGACAATACAGCAATAAGAAAACCTGCTTCAGCATAAGATCTGTACTCTAATGCTTGAACTCTTTCATCATCATGTTCTGTAATACGTAATATTTTTTTAAATTTATTCATTGCTCTCTCTCCCAAAATAGTTCGTCTAGAGTCTTATCTAATGTTTTTGCAATATCAATACATAGTTTCAATGAAGGATTGTACTTATCAGCTTCAATTAACCCAATTGTTTGTCTCGTGACATTTACTTTACTAGCCAAATCCTTTTGAGTTAAATTCTTCTCTATGCGTGCAATCTTAATTCTATTAACCAAGATAAACCCACCTCTTATCTATACAAAACTCATGTAAGATATATATTACTTTATGCAATTTATATATTACATTGATTTTCAGTTTAAAACAAGTAAAAGTTAAAGTCCACTGGTATATTTCGACCAATGGACTCCAATATAACTTACATTAACTTTTTCATTTAGGTTAGTTTGCTTACAAAATTTTAATTAAATAAGTTCTTTGTTTTAATGCATACCGTATGCGAAGCTAGTTACCATAATCCAGATTACAGGAACCAAAGGCCCATTATTCTACAACATAGAAAAATGGGCCTTTAATTACCTATAATTACTTTCTATAAGTTCTCCTAAATTATCTAAATCTTGACTGATATTTAAGATAATTAAGTAATGCCATTCACCTTTACGTTCCCCTAAATTGACTACTTGATGGACTTCAATTTGATCATTTTTATATTCTCTAGCTGCTTCACACATTTCCCACAACTTACTGCCAAACTCTGTGTTATCCCAATTTCTTATTGTCAAATCGATATAAGACTGACTCTTTTTTAAATTCATATCCCACTCTCCCTATTACTAAAAATAACATTAAAGTAATAGTTTAGGTAAAAAACTTAGTTGTCATAATCAACATTATCGGTACTCTCACATCAAAAGGAATCTTATGGTAAAATATAGATAAGTTATTTTTTTGAAAAAGAGGGATTATTATGGTTGAAAGAGGACTCATAGCAGGAACAATAACATTAATTATCGTATTAGGAATTTCTTATTTTACTGGAAATTGGAGTTATGTTTATTATCTATCCGGAACCTTAGGATTCGCATTTGTTGCACTTGCCTTAGGATGTCTAATTGATAGTTTAATTTTAGGAAACAAAGGATCTTTCTCTTCAGAAAAAGAAACACGTAAAATAGGGCGTAGAGAAGACGCCAAAAGGTTTATTTCACTGGCTGTTCCTAATTTGTTAGCAGCATTGGTCTATATAATAAATTAATAAAAATAGCACTATCCAGTTTGAATGGGTAGTGCTATTTTTTGATTCTTTGCAATGTATATCTCATACATCTCTAGTTTACATAATCACTCTTTCCGGAACCCATCAAAAAAGAGAGCCCTTGATACACAAGGGCTCGTTCGCTTTTCAAATTTATCGTTTATACATGATTTTATACATCGTTGATTCGCCAACGTTTTCATCCGTCTTCAAATAACAGTTCTTGCATGAAAAGAAGCCTCTTTATGCATATGCTTCTTATGAGACCCCGACTCGCTCATTAAATAGGAGAAGGAGAAGAAAATAAAAAAGTTATTGATAGCTACATAATTACTAACGTAATTTATAGTATCTACCAATAACAATCTTGAAAATTATATCCTACTTAAGCTTATCTTTAAGAAACCTTTGTAGTTGCCTATATAACAGGCATAAAGAGGAAATATTATATGCTATATACCATGATACAAAAAAAGATACACCTTGAAGGTGTCATTTTTTAATAACACTTCTTCTTTGTATTATGAAATAATTTATTATGTGTTGTTGATAATACTTCATTGAAGTTGATCCAGATGTATTAAATTAGGTTGCACTCAAGATCGCTAAAAAATTAGGATTTCCAAAACTCCCACCATTTTTTTTTACTTACCTCTTGAGAGGCAGCTATCATTTTTTTTACATCCTGTAATTCACGCATGACACCCATTAGCGCTTTATCTCGTTCGTTCTCACGCGCTTTAACTTGTTCCTCTAGCTCTTCACGTACAATGTTCCGCATGTCCTCCAAGGTGAACATTGGTTGTGCTTGTTCTCGTAGAACGGGGGCTGCTTGTTCCTGTTCCCGTTCTACGAGAACGACCCCCGTTCTTGCCTTTTCTAAAGCGATTTTAGCCGCATCTTTGAGTGACTTTTTCTTATTGCGTATTTCATTTTTCATGTGCATTAAAACATCAATATCACGTTTTAAAAAAGCTCGACTTTCTTGTTCGCCTTTAGTGAACACGTACTCGTTCTCTTCCAATTCTAAGCACCATTTTCTTAATGTGCTTGTACCTATGTCAAGTTGCCCAGCTACTTCATGATTCCAATATGCACGTTCGTTTTCTGACACGTTCTTCACCTCGTTCGCTCTCGCTTTTCTAGGTGTAATTCAATATTTATTAACGATTACCTGCTTTTAATTCTGCTTCTAATTGCATTAGCTCTTCCTTTATTTTTTCCTTTTCGGCTTCAAAATCATTGTTCACTGAAAGATCTTTTGCTTCCGCATTTTCATCATTCGTTTGTAGCCACTTTGGAACCATTTCTTCACGTACATTACGTACTACACGTTTCCTTTTAGTTTGCTTCGGTTTCCAATGTTTAAGACGGTATTCTAATAGTGATTTATATTGCTTATCCGTATCAACGATTACAGTGTCGTTAAGCATTTCATTTTTTACTTCGTCGAAAGGTACATTGTTATATTTCTCTCGTAATTTATCATCAATAAAATCACGCGGACTACTACTAATTTTTTTATTTATTAATTTTTCATTTGTTTCTTTTTTATTTATAGGTGTACGTTCTGTGTTGTACACACTGTGTTGTACAGAACGTACATCAGAAGAAATTTGCTTATTTTGTATCTGATGTACATTTTGTACATCAGATATTTTTTCAGTGATTTCAAGTGGAGAATGTTGCATCACGCTTAACGTCATGACGTTTTTACCTTGCGATTGTAAGAGATTTATTTGTTCAATGACCAGTAATTCGAAATTAGCTTGTGAAATCGGAATATCTGACACGGCGTAAAAATAATCTTTTTTTCCGTCAACATATGCGCTAAAGCCGACAGCGTATTGTTTAATAGCTAATTCTTTCCAAGCAGCGTCTACATTTCTACGAGAAAATTTGTTTTGTAACTGGGTCTTCCTAATCGTCCAACCTTCACCTAAGCTCATAATGTGACTTAATAGACCGATAGACCGCAAGTCCTCCAGGTCCGTTTGTAAGGGCGCGTTATGTATCTGAGCATATTGTGTTGTTTTTATTGTTTTTATAATTCCATTCATTTCTGAATTCCTCCAACGATTGATTTTTTGTTGGAGTACTTGCTATAATATACGTAACCAAATAAACGTACTATTGTAACAAGTACACCCAAGAGAACGGAGGCCTCAATCTCCGTTCTTTTTTTATTATATCATGTCCTATTGATGAAAATAGGAGTGGGTATAAAATCGGAATTTTACTAGAGACATTGATTAATTTGCAGACAGTTTTAGTTAACAGTTGAGTATAAATATTCAAAATATCCGTCTGAAATTGAACGCAATTTCAGATTGAAACATAATCGGCAAAATGGCCTTCCAGATCGCCTTATATGACGTTTTTTATGATAATGTAATAGTTTTATATTCCGGTACATTAAAAATTAAATACAGGCGATTTTCTTGCGTTCGCTGTATTACCTCGTGTTTCAGAAGACCCTTAAATAAAAAGACCGTCATTTATGACAGTCATATGATTACGATTCATCATCGTCCAATCCACCTAATTCTCGTAAAGTATCTGTCATCATATCCATTAGCATTGTGAAAGCTAACATTTGCTGTTGTGTTTCATTAAGAAACTTTTCCAGTCGGTCTTCCCTCCCAAGTGCTTCCCGATGATGTGCGTATCCAATTAAATATCTGTTTAAAAATTCATTGCGAGACATGTTCAATGCCTTCGCTTTTTCATCAATTGCTTTGACGTATTCTTTGCCAATATTGCGAATAATAATATCCAAAAAACCAACTCCTTTTTTCAAAAAAATAGTAACTGGAAATTAATTCGTTATTTTTTCGGAAGAGCATAAGGGGTTTTTGCTATCACATACTGTGCTAGGCTAGGCAGAGCCTAGCTTAACCGTGATACCACGATTTTTTCCAGTGGGTACACTGAAAACGTTTGCAACGTCCCCTCAATCTCCTA
>NZ_JAJEKD010000020.1:0-9130 GCF_021029645.1 Priestia sp. TSO9 | reverse complement strand
TTGATTTGATCAATAGAATGCCTATTCTATCAACGATGTATAAAAAGCTGCATACTTTGTAAGAGGTGGCTGTTTTAAATCCCTTGCAGCGCAAGGGATTCTTTTTGTCGTGTGTTCCGGAAAGAGGTATTATGTAAACTAATTTTGTATGGAGTATACATAGTTTTAAATCCTTTATTTGCGATAATATAAAGTGTTAAAGTTGTATATATGGAATAAAGTGGATGGTGAATACGAATTAAAAGGAGATGAAGATTTGAAAAATAGAACGTTGTTAAATGTAATAGGGATATTTATAATTTTGATCTCTAGTGTTCTTTTTATAAATATGTTACATAGTTCAGGAGCCAGCCTTGTACTAATTGTTTTAATTATTGTTCTTGGATTGCTGTTTTTTAAATTTAACTTACTTTAAAGTCATTTCCGATAATGTTGATTATGTTAACCAATGGTTTACGGCTTAGTACTAAGCGTTTGTGGAGGTTTTTACATATTTGTTATAAAGTGGGCGTAAGAGGTGGTTAAGTTGAACTTAGGAGAACAATTGCAAAGATTAAGGGAAGAAAAAAATCTTTCTAGGGAAGAATTGGCCCAAGCCATGAATGTGTCTAGACAAGCTGTATATAAGTGGGAGAATAATAAAGGGTATCCCGATATTGAAAATCTTATTAAGCTAAGTGATCTATATAATGTGACGTTAGATGAACTAATTAAAGGTGATCGTTCTTTTCAGAAAAAGATAGTAATAGATCAAAAAAAGAATAAAATTGAGGATTTATCAGATCCTGGTTTTGTAATTGGAATCATCCTTGTATTTGTAGGATTATTTTTAGATTTAGGTGCATTTTCAGCTGGTGTTACAATACTAGGATTCTTAACGATGTTTTTTTATGATGATTTAAAGAAAACATTTTGGACTATAAAAAAGGATTTTAAAGAAGAAAGGTAGCTTTTTCTACTGATAAATAAAATTAGGTTGTAAGTGGAGTCCTACAAGACTTCTCCTGTAGTTTGCTCAAAGATTAAAATAGCTATACACCCTTGAAAAATTATAGCAGGAAATATTACTTTGCATTTGAATACTAGTACTATACTTTTAAAACAGAAGTGGAGGCTAGTAGTATGCTGGTAAAAAAGATGTTAAATGGAATTATGATGAAAGAAATCACTATTAAAGAATTAGCTGATCAATATAATGTGAGCACTCGTACTATTCAATCAAAGATTAAAAAATTAGGCTATGAATGGGATAGTAAGGAAAGTATTTATCGCTATGTTGGAGAAGAATCAGAACCTTTAGATGTTGATTTTAGTACTCTTATCTCCAAAAACAGTAAAATGCCAGCAAAACAAAAGCTAGCCAATAGCGAAGTAGCAGCTAGTATTAGCTATTTAAATGAAAGTGAAAGCACTAGTGCTAGTTCTTCAAAAGCTAGTACAAATGAGAGCAAAGTAGATGCAATTGATCTTTTACTGCAAAGTCCAAAAGATCGTTCTAAAAGAGTATACCGAGGTTTTTATTTTGATGACGATGTGTTAAGTATTATTGATCGTGTTCCTAAGAGTTATAAATCTGAATTGGTAAATGAAGCGTTAAGAAAAGTATTTAAAGAAAAAGGATTAATAGACTAAAGAACTCACCGACATTATAGGTGAGTTTTCTTGTTCATTTTACAAATAGGGTTTGCAAAAATGTAGGATTTGGTAGAAAATTAGACATAAGAAAAAGCCCTCAAGTTTTCCAGGACTAGGAGGACTTCTTCTAAAACTATTACAGAAGGAATTAACCTTCAACTACATAACTTTATAAATGTATTCTAACACAATAAGGTTAGTTCCTTCCACAAAAAAATGGAGGAATTAAAGTTGGAAAAAGCATTAGAAGCAGCTGAAAGAAAAGCTAGATTAAGAGATATTGAAAATTCACAGGTTTTATCACAAGAGGAATTAGATTTAGCAAATCAACTGCAAGCTAAAGCAAATGCAGGTAAAATGAAGTTAGTCCCTGAAAAAAAAATTAAAAACAAAGCAAAATTTGCTCAAATTATTCAGCCTAACTGGGGTTACTTGTTTGAAATTGATTATTTGAAAACTGAAGAGTATAAGTTTTTAAATAGAGTTATCCCTTATATAGGTTTTCGTTCAAATTGTTTAGTAGATGATATCAATAAGAAATCTCCAGTTCCTTTGAGTCAAAGTGATTTAGCTCAAAAACTAGGTTCTAGTAAACCTACTGTAAGTAGACTTGTTAAGCAGTTGATAGATAAAGGTATTATGTCCAAGGCAGAGAGTGGAAAAGATGATGTAAATGCTAGGATGTATGCACTTTATATAAATCCTCATATTATTTATTGTGGAGATCGTGACAATATCAACGAAACTTTACAAACTATGTTTAGAAAAACTCCTAGAGCACTTAAAAAATTACCTGAACGATTATTTTAATTTTTCCGTAGTTATCGAAATCGATAACTACGGATTTTTTATTTTCTTGTTTTTCATAGTTATCGATTTCGATAACTAAAGTTATCGAAATCGATAACTATGAAAAATCTCAAAACCATTGGTATTACTGGATTTTTAGTCTTTTTTTAGTGTTGTCCTTCTCACTCTCTTATTAAATAGCAATTCGCTGATAGAATTGCAAGGGTCTTTTTATATTATTTTTTATAAAAACATATAAAAAAAAGACGGATATTTATCCGTCTTTTTATATGTTAATTTGGGTTTATTTTAATAATTATTAACTGTAGGGCTTTATAATTAAAAGTATAATAAAAAATAGAACAGCAAATATTAACCCTTGTAACAAATAATTATTATTTTTGCCATTTTCTTTTTTAGAAGTAAATAGCTTCATTAGAAATGGAAAGATAATACCTCCGATGATTGCTGCAACTAGTGTTTTTAATAACATAAAGTCTCTCCTTTCGAAGAAGTGTTTCAATAATTTTTCCTTTTTTACCATAACAATTCTAACATCTAATCCCAAAAAAATGTAGTGTTTACAGATAAATGGTAAATTGTTATCATGTAGTTTGCATGCTAAATTATTGTGCACGAATAAAGAAAGGGGAAATTTTTTTATGAAGAAAGTTGTACAGTTAGTAGCAGCGTTAACTTTATTGCTGTCTATTTCTGTAGGTGGAAGTGTTGCTAATGCTTCTACAAGTAGTAAATTTGAACGTGTTACATGGGAAAAACTTGAATCTAAATTAGAAAAAGAAAATTTTGATTTAAAATCTATCAGCGAAGAAGATATTAATCTAGCTCTTGAAGCAGTAGATGGTAAATCTGATATAGTCTTTAAAAGAGACAAAGATGGTTTTGGCACTTTAGATACTCAAACTATTGAAACAGAGTTTGATAAAAAAACAGCTATCATCCTTGAAATAGGATTAGCAAATATCAATTATGATATAGAAAAAGGTATTACTGAGATTAATGAAGACAATCAAATCGTAAAAGGACCTAACTATGATAAATATGTAGATGAGGATAAAGAAAATACAACTTCACAAATGACTACTATGTCTTTATCTAGTTGTAAAGCTAAAAGTGCTCTTAAGGCTATGGTTGGTGGAGCAGCTACAGGTGCTGTAGGTGGAGCAATCGCTGGCGGTGGAGCAGGTGCAATTCCTGGAGGCGCTGGAGGATTTGTTACAGGTGGTGTCGGTTACTACGCGACTTGTTGGTGGTAATTACTTAATAAATTACAAAAGAGAACCTAGAGATCTGGGTTCTTTTTTTGTGTTGTAATAATGATTTTTCATTACTACAGAATTTTTTACTGTTTTAAAAGTTATAGCTATTTGAAATACAAGGTTCGAGTAGTATTTTTTAAGAAAATCACTTAAAAAATCTCCACTCTTTTCTCCTTGTATTTCAAATTTCGGCAGGATTGGTTTTATCGCCAAGCCGAACATACCCAAAACGAAGTTAAAGATGCTCGGCTTACAACGGCCATTATACCTGCCGAACCGCCAGAGCAACTGTCCGAAATTCTACTCTTTTTCATGATCTATCTACACTATTTTTTAAGCCAGCCTCACACCCCAAAACGAAGGCGGCCACGTGATTCTAAAATATAAGTCTAAATCATCTTTTAAAAGGAACTTTTCTTTTATATATCGAATGACATATCATAGGACATAGCAGGAGGTTGGGTGATATGTCAGGTGACACAAGAAAGCAGCAAAAGGTTTATACAGCAAGGGATGTCGCTATGCTTTTAGCGATACAGAGTTCTACTGTTCGTAAGTATTCTCAGCTGCTTGAAAAAGCAGGGTATCATATCCATAAAAACGAGTTAGGCCACAGAGGTTTCTTTGATAAAGATATAATGGTTTTGCGTAAGATTAGAGAGTTAATAAAGCACCCTGATATGTCACTGGATCAGGCTATAAACGCAGTAATATCAACTGTTGATGAAGTCGATGTGTCAGACCGTGACACAGAGGAATCAGTGACATATCAGGGGACACAGCAGTATGAGCAATTACTAAAACAATTTGAAGATTTTAAAGAAGAACAAATGAAATTCAACCAAGAATTATTGAAGCAGATCCAACAAAGAGATGAGTATATTTCAAAGAAATTAGAGAATAGAGATCGTGAACTTTTAGATGCTGTTAAGGGAATTCAAGAAACGCAAAAACTTATTGCTGCCAGTGAAGAAAAGAAAAAGAAGTGGTGGGAATTTTGGAAATAAAAAAAGGGCTGCTAATTAATTAGCAGCCCTTTTTTTATTTAGGTGGTTTGTTTCCGATCACATCTTAATCTCTACTTTAATTATAACCCTATTTAAAAATTATTTATAGACTGTTTTTTCACTCATGTCCAGCCTTATACTGTTATACGCAAGTCAAAAAGTGTAAAGGGTGTGGCTATATGAATGACAAGAAAAATGTCTTAGATCCTGGTCCGTTTTTTCATGGTACTAAAGCAGAACTAAAGATTGGAGATCTGCTTGAGCCGTTGTATTTATCTAATTATCAGGATAAAAAATCTAACCATATCTATTTTACTGGAACATTAAACGCTGCTAAATGGGGTGCTGAGTTAGCAAGATCTAATTCAAAAGAGAGAATTTACGTTGTAGAACCCTTAGGCGATTTTGAAAATGATCCAAATTTAACTGACAAAAAGTTCCCTGGAAACCCAACACGTTCTTATAGATCTAAATCTCCGTTGAAAATAGTGGCTGAATTAAGTTCATGGGAAAGACACTCTGATGAAGAAATAAATCATATGCTTACAGCTTTAAAAAAGTTAAGTGAAGAAGGAAAAAATATAATATACGATTGATGGCGAATTAAGGATTTAACTAAAATATAAGTTTCTATATGATGAACAGCATGTACTATGTTTTTCAAAAGATATAAAAAAGCTTTATTAAAAAATGGCACCTTTAAGGTGTCTTCTTTTATGTAGCATGGTATATCGCATATGATATGTACTTCTTAAGCTTATTACGGTGGCCGTTGTCGGCTTCTTTAGAAAATAATCATAATCTAGTGTGGTTTTTCAAGACACTTTTTTATAGATACATTTGATTACGTTAGTAATCATGTGGCTATAAAGAAGTTTTTTCTCTTATTCTCCTGTTTTGATTTATTTTTAGGCGGCCACAGGAATTGAGATTTTAAAAATACTGTCATGGATATGCGAATATACATGTAGCATACATACAATGAAGGCCGCCTTATAGGATGATACATAATGGGCGGCCTTTGTTGTGACTATGACTCAAAGGAGGAAACTTTATTAGTAAAAATAAAAGTTTTCTATTGGTGGCCGTCGTAATCAATATTGCTATATGGATTTTCGTTCAGGAACAAATGACAAATGCCAAAGTGGAACAGCCCATTCTATCTATTGATCAACCTACTATGTGTAAATGAATAATGTTTATTTTAAAAGCAAAAGGATATCCTTTTGCTTTATTTATTATGGAGGCCAAGCTGTTTTGACTTCTTTCTAAGTCAGCATATTGGGTGCGAAGCGACAGGCGACACGCTGCTTTTCATAAATAGATGCTTCCCGGACAAACTAAGCTATATGGTTTAGTTGTTACGGAGGTAAGAAATATGAACAAGCAAAACGATAATAGATTGACCTCTTCGGAAGTCACAAGTCTGTGGGTTCAATATATTAGAGAGACTATGGCCATTTGTATTAGCAAATACGTAGTTAAAACAACAAAGGATCAAGAAGTTGCTTCTCTATTCAATTATTGTATGGATCTATCTACTCAACATTTAAAATTCGTAAAGAAAATTTTAAAACAAGAAAAAGTCCCTTTACCTACTGGATTTACTGATAAAGACGTAAATCCTAAAGCCCAATCGTTATTTACTGATACATTTTGGTTGCATTACATACATGATATGACTACCCATGGCCTCTCTGGCCATACGCTATCTTTTAGTGGAGCAGTCAGAAGAGATATTAGAGACTTTTACTTTCAGTGTACAAATGACGCTATGAACGTCTATAACCAATCTGTTGATATTCTGACGGCCAAAGGGCTTTATGAAAAAGACCCATACTTTTTTGTATCTAAGCAAAGTGAATTAATCGATAGCGTAGAATATGCAATGGATATTATAGGAAAAACGAGGCCGTTGAACTCTATGGAAGCCGGGAATATCTACGGTAACTTAAGAAAAAGCATTGTAGCCAAAGGCTTACTTCTTGGTTTCCAACAAGTAGCTACTGACAAACCAGTCAGAAGCTTCATGGAAAAGGGGCTAAAAGTGCTAAACAAGCATATTGATATCTTTTCATCGATTTTACATGGAGAAAACCTACATACACCAAGCTTGTTAGATAAAGAAGTTACTAATTCTAAGACGTTACCTTTTTCTAATCGTTTACTACTATTTCATGCTGGTTTTATGTTTAACTTAGGAATGACCTATTATTCAAATGCTATGGCAACAAGTATGAGACTAGATATAATAGGTCGCTGCGAAGAGGCCATCTTGGGGGATATAAAAATTTCTACTATGTGGGGAAATCTTATGATTCAAAAAGGTTGGTTGGAAAAGCCGCCTCAAGCTAACGACCGAACAGAATTATAACTAACCATTGATATTTTTTATACTCTAAGGAGACATTAAATATGATTTATTTAATAGGAGGTTCCCTAGAGTGACAAAACACCCAAGAATTTGGTTATGGAGTATTATGCTTGTACCTTGGCTTAGTGTACCTTTTCTAGGCAAAAAATCAATTAGGCGATTTTTTGCAGCTAGTTTGTTTATAACGTTAATGATTCGATTAGAAAGTTACATCGCTGAAAAAAGAAAGTGGTGGTGGTTCTATGAGCGTTTGTTTCCAAAAGCTCGAGGCGAAACACCACTTTTATGGGGCCAGTATTTAATTGGATCCATGTGGATTTTAAAATACACGTATGGTCATTTCTTTAAGTATCTAGTTGTTAATTTTTTCACGGATTTGTTTTTTATCTTTCCATTTTCAGACTTTCTGAAAAAGTTAGGAGTCTTTTCTTATGTGAGATTAAGCAGGCCTCAAGTGATGATTATATTTTCTGTAAAGTCGTTACTTTTATACGGATTTCAACTTGTTAAAGAAAACATCAGCTTTGCTAACGGTATTAGACTTAAAGGAAAGAATTAAGTATGTTGGTATGTCACTGTATCAAGCTATAAATGCAGTGACAGCAATGATTAACACAAGGGATATGTCAGACCGTGACATGCAAAAATCAGCGACATATCATGTGATACAGCTATGGTAACGTAAGTGGAGTATATGCGGCCATTGTCAATGGTAAGCGGACCGTAGGGAGCATTAAGGAATTGACAATGTCACTATACCAAGACCCTCTTGGCACTCAAACAAACGCGTTTGTTTGACGCCAACCGGCGAGGGAGCCCCCTCAAAAAGTGAGGGGGTTGGGGGAGTTTTTTAGATGGGGTTAAGGGGAAGAGTTCCCCTTACAGGTGGTGGACGGCGTCCACGGTCTTGATGAAAAAGGGCATCCGTTGAGGATGTCCTTTTTCATTTTGGCGGAGCCAAACACAGGGAGGAACACCGACCGCCACCTCGTAGAGCGCGCTCCCAATTTGATCGAAGATGAAAAATTGGTGTAGTGCGTTACACCAAATATAAAGTTGTGGTATGATAGACCCAAGTATAGTGGTCGAAACGGGGGATTGAGGGATGGCCAAATATGGGATTATCCGCATGCAAAAGTTCCACAAAGACGCAATATTGGGGATCCAGAAACACAACCAACGAGAAGGCGAGAACAGTAAAAATAAAGACATCGATTCAACCAGAACGATGCTCAACTATGACTTGGTGAACGAGGACAAAATTAAGTATCATGAAGAAATTAAGAAGATGACGGCCACCCGTGTGAAACGAAAAATTCGGAATGATGCGGTCCTGGTGGCAGAGTTCTTTGTGTCGGCCAGTCCGGAGTATATGCATGCGATGTCGCCAGACGAGCAGCGTAAATATTTTGAAGCATCACTGGATCATATTTCTGGTAAGTATGGCCAGCAGAACATGTTATATGCCGTGGTACATAACGATGAAGCTACGCCACATATGCACGTGGGGTTTGTTCCGATCACAGATGATCGGCGCTTGGCGGCGAAAGAGTACTTTCATGGCAAAACGAAAATTCGTAGAATCCAAGATGATTTTCACAACTACATGAACAAACGTGGCTATGATATTGAGCGTGGCGAGCCAAGCGAGCTGCAGCATAAAAGTGTTCATGAGTTTAAGAGAGAAGAACGTGAAAAAGAGCTAAAGCAGTTGGATCAACAAGTGGCTTACATGAAAAAAAAGATTCGACAGATGGATAGTTTTGTTGAAATGAAAACAGCACCACCCGTTGAGATACGCAGTGAGAGACGTATTGAAGAGTTAAGTAGCCAACCTCTTGAAGTCGAGGCGGCCAAGACTGTCATGGGTTCCAAAGTAAAAGTGGAAGAAGCAGATTTTTATGAGCTTATGAACCTAACAAAAGAGCTGCAGCAAACATTGGCGGCCGAGCATGAGCGCACGCATGCATTGAGTCACGAGGTGGATCGCTATGAGAAAGAGAATAAAGCATTAAAGCATGATTTAAGTGAAACAAAGCAAGAAT